>NZ_JACJOD010000039.1 GCF_014695385.1 Trichocoleus sp. FACHB-46
TGCTACTCCAAATCAGTTGAGATGTTGAAGTGTTCACTTCGGTTGCTGCTGCATTATTTGAAGTATCGGACAATTCCTCTCTCAGCTTAAATCATTACCTATTCAGCAACGCCAGCATCTGAAGTCGTAGAGTACGAGGCTGCGATCGCCCGTGACAAACGCATCAAAGCCCTAGACAAGGAAATTGAGAAGTTGCAGCAGCGCATCAGTAAAGTAGAGGCATTGCTAGCAACAGTGTGAGCGATCGCTCATGATAACTAGTAAAGAAGAACGTGCTGGCATGCTGGCTCGGCTAGCTGAACTTATTCAGATGTGCGAGCACCTAGAAGCGAGGCAAATTACAGCCAATTGCCATTGATTTAGTTGGATCGTCGTTAAATCATTAAAGGGTGTCAGAATTAACAACGCCTAGTGACAAGATTTAAAGTTCAAAAACCCTTGAAACGTAGATGCATCAAGGGTTTCGCTATATAATCTAAATGACTCAGCGATAAGCTCGCGACCATGTTATCAGCACGGAAGGAGCACAAAACGATCGCTGGTTAGCTAACAAGCAAACAAAAGCCCATAACAGTTAGCCAACAAGGAAATTTTAACATGCCCGATCGCGCTCGTCCCGAACAGGCCGAAGCAGCTTCTAGTCGTTTTGTGCAAATCGATTCAGCTTTAATCAATCAATTACTTCACATGAAGCTAAGCGCCGCTGAGTGGTCGCTTTATATGTACTTGGTTGACCTTGACCCATTTGGCGATCGCTTCAAGGATCTGCCCAAGTTGAGTGACATCCTGGATCAACTGGAACTTTCTAAGGCGACATTCTACCGAACGATCGCCAAATTTCAGTGTGAAGGACTTTATGAGTTTGATGAAAAACGTACTCGTGGACGCAATCCCAACGGCAGTAAGGCAGCAAATTTCGAGCCTCGTTCACGAGACCAGAGTCTCACCCATGCGACAAGTACTAAAGAGCAGTCTCACCCACGAGAAAAAGTGTCTCACCCATGCGACAAAAATTCTCACGCATGCGACTCGGACTCTCACCCACGAGACTTAAATTCTCATGCACGAGACAACCAGTCTCACCCAAGAGACAATCAATCGCCAGAAGTCTTAGCCAGTATGGATTCTGGATCGCCTCATAAGATTCATACTCTTTCTCATAAAGAACAGATATTTTCATACCCGCTTGCGCTTGGCTCTTTAGATGAGCCAGCTACAGCGGATGACAAAAGAATGATGGCAGAGTGGGTAAGAGAGAATTACAAAGAATGGATCAATCTCGCGATCGCAACCCGCTTGATTAAAGACGTAGGAATTGTTTACCCAAACAATCTGAAGCGGCCATATTTTAAGGCACTGGAGCCAAGCAAATTGATTGATATAGAAAAGGCAATCAATGAGGTACCACTGGAGAAGCTTCAAAGATGGCTTGAGGAAGACAAGAGAAAAGCTCAGGCGATGGGCAACTGAATCCGATCCAACCCCTCCCCCAGTTCCGCGCACCCCCTCCCCTTGTTTTTGGAGCCACAATGCCTATTCAATGTGAGCCGAATGCCACTGACATGACCATCATCAAAGAGCTTCTAGAGTAGCGTCTCGTAGGGCAATGAGTGCGCTCCTTACCAAGCGCTTGATGGCAGTAAGGTTTGGTTGATATGCGAGTCCTAAACACCAGAGGTGGCCTAATACTCCACGGTGATTGTGCCGACAAAGACTGGGGGCGTGTGAATGGCATGCACATCAGCAATCGCCCCTTGTCCTGGGACTGGCTCACTTGGCTTTAATAGCTCAATTTCTTGATTCCACGGTGGAGGCTCTTCACCCTGCTTCTTGCCAAAAACCCGAACTTTGGCGATCGCCTCTGTGCCCAATGCCTTCATGCCATTCTCAATAAATACAACCGAATCCTGTGTGTTCTTCTGATAAGTAAAATGTGTACTACAAGTGCGTGAAAAAACGTTTGAAACGCCCTACAAATAACCTTCAATCAGTTAGCCATTAATAATGGCCGTTTTCGATAACTGAATCTTCCATTAGGGCGCTAATGGATAAAGGGCATCTTGGATGGTTGAATCTTCCATTACGACTCTTATGGAGATAGGGTATTTTGGAAGAAATCTTCTTGGCTTTGGGAAGCGGTTCGAGTAATCGTTTAAGGTCCCATTGTTTGACATCTCCAGTTGAAGTGGACGCCGCGCTTAGTTCTTTTGGCCGAGAAACTTCAGAACCGAAGAGCGGTTGTTGGTTTGCCCGATACAATGCCTCGGAGCAGGGCGCGGTAGTTAGGTAGTCAGTGCTTCAACCAGTCGAGCTTTTGGCATGTTGCAGTAGCCCTTGACTGACTCCAGAGAAGCTAGAGTCTTGAGTTGCCGGATAGCCAAGTCCCAATCCGTTGCGTGTGGAGTCGGCTCGATCTCGAGTAGGTCATCAACTGCCTCCAGTTGTTCAACTGCTGGGGCAGGAGTGACTAAGACGCGATCGCTGTTGCTAACTGGAGCCGGGGTAATCAGTACCCGCTGCGGCTCCTCAGCAGCTGGGGGGAAGGCAGCAATCGGCCCACTGCCCGTCAGGGTTGGTTGTACTGGCTCAGGAGTGCTGAACCGGAGCATCATCCATCCGTAGAGAGCAACTAGTGATTTGATTGCCAGCTCAATCGTCTCAGTATGGCGTTCGGCCCCTTCTCTGTACATCCGCTTGTAGTTGCGGGTAGCGATGAAGTGAGCAGCGATCGCAGCACAATCAACCACTTGGAAAGCAAACTTTTCAACCACTAATGCGTTCATGGGAATCTCCTTGATGCCGCTGTATGTGTCGTGTGCGGCTAGGCGTTTGGTGGGAGTTGCACCCGCCATCCGGCTTGCTTACCGGAGCGCTGGATTCAGTTTTCTAGGTGCATTGCTTATCTTTCCTAAAGTTAGCAGAAGTTTTAGATATAGCCAAGAACTTTTGGATATTTATTTCCTAAACTGTTAGTATCTTCTTGACCATCAGGGAAATGTTACTATGCCAAATCCAAACCCCAAAAAAGAGAACCTTGAGTTGGGGCGCGGTAAACGTCCGAAGTTGGATAACCCTTCAATTTCAATGAAGATGTCCAATGAGACTAGAAAAGCGCTTGAGGCGATCGCTGAGCAGTACGGCTGCATGTATGGAAGTAAGCCTTGGATCGCGGGCTTGTTGGCCAAGATTGGGGCTGGGGAATTGATAGTAGTGCCCGCACCACCAAAGGCAAGGGATGGAGAGTAACTCCAGACGATTGAGGCGATCGCTTCTATCAAAATTTTCCAAAAAAACTGTTTCTTTTAATAAGAACTGCACTAGTTTGTAACGGAGCTTTTTTGTTGGGTGCTGTCGGACAAAGTTGTCGGTTTCGTCGTGTTGGGTATCGTGTCCCTTGTCGGTCGTTACCAAACAACCTTTTTAGCCTTCCCTATTGAGTTATCGAGTGAGATTGAGGAAGGATGAGAGCTAGGGTATGGAATACAGTAAGTGATTTTCAAATGCTAATTTGGAGGAAAAGTTAGCACTATGACTTAGCAACAAATATAAATTTGTGGCGAGTTTATAAACTTCTTATAGGCAAGCACCATGACAATTTACACACCTGGAGGAAGACCCATTGATATTCCCACAAATTATGCGTTCACTTTACTCGCAAGGCTGTATCCTCGATACTATCCACACAAGGTTCTCAAAATAGCTGAAGCTATAGCTGAAATTCCTGTGGCTGTTACTTACCTTTTGACATCTATACTGTTTGCCGTTAAAGCTGCACCCATAGTAATCTTTGCAGGGGTTTTAGTTACATTAGTGGCTTTCTTTTTAATGCAGATTCATAGCAAATATATTTCTCCAATAGTTACTTTTGGTATAATATTCAACTCGATAGACAAGTGGAGACTATCCACACATGCGCTTGTTCTGCTTGGTTGGTACTCATCAGGATGGAAAGGGCCAGCAGCGTTCACCGGTGCCATGTTAATCGCAGTATTAGTCAAGACTATTCTTGAAGCCCAAGAAAAAAGTCGAATTAGAGCGGTAGAGGGAGCACGCATCTATAGCAAGTTTGAGCGGTGCTTTATAGATGCCTATCGATTTTGTGCTAATAAAGCGGGTATAACCCTTGACTTGAATCTGTCAGAAGAGGAGATAGAGAGCAATAGATGGCAAATTGCTTATGATAATTATCGCCTCAAAAATCCAACCTTGTTTGAAGTAAAACAATTCACCTAAACTGCATTTAGCTTCTAGCTTTTATCAGTCAAAAACCATCACATTTTTCAATATCAACCCCGCCAGTTTACATCGGGGATTTATGTCGGATGCTGTCGGGCAGCTTGTCGGATAACTGTCATTTTTTGTCGGGCGTCGGATGTCGATCCTGCTGTGTCGGGCGTCGTGTCCCTTGTTGGTTCGTACACGACAGCCCTTTTTACCCCTCCCTGTCGGCTAGTCGAGCAATATCGGATACTCGACGAAGGTACCCTATTTCAAATAGAAAACATCGCCCTCACACTGCAAAACATTTAGCTTGGCAAGTTCATCCATGTAGCCACGAATCTTATCAGTCGAGACGTTCTTTAGTGCGGCTAATGAGGCTCTAGAAACATCTCGCGGCTTGAGTCTTTCACTTCGCTTTTGAAAGTAATCAATGATCGCTTGCAAATGAGGGGCGATCGCTTTTTGCTCCGGTTGTGAGTCTGAGGGCAGCTGCGGAGTAACGTTGAACTCCAAGGCAAGCAAGTTCTCCAGCTGCTGCCGAGTTTGGACGGGTGTCTCTGCCTGCTGCTGCGGCTCAACTGGTCTTGCTTGACTCGCACTCAACTCAGGGAGGCGATTGAGTACCCATTGCACAGGGTCAGGCTCTCCATAGCCGTTGGTCTCCGTTAGTATCCATGCTGGTAACGTCCATCTCTCTGGTTGCCCCTTGGGAAACTGGATCGTGTAGGAGCCTGACGGATGCGGACGGCCTCGCTTCTCAGGTCGAACTGCATGAGCGGTGATGAACACCCGCATGTTTTCTAGGGCATCCCTGACTCCTTCCAGCTTTAGCCCAGTCAAGGTGTCGTTTTGGGTGATGAAGCTGTAGCAGGCGCGAGACTTGTTCGCCTTGGCGATCGCCGCTGTCATCAATGGGTTGAGGTCCAGTTCTAGAATCTGGGCTACCTGGAAGATTTCATCAAGAGTGAAGGCCGTGCCCTCCAATTGCCCCTTCTTAGCCTCCGATGCCAGTTCCACAACGGTATCCAGGTAATCTCTGTACTTCGCCTCACCAATGGCTAGCCTGTCCCACTTAAGGGGTGGAAAGTCGTTGTCAGTGCTGGCATAGGACACCTTGAAACCTAGCCCTAGCCGACAGGCATTGACCAAGTTGATGATGGTTGTCTTGCCAGATTGACTCTCGCCATAGCTCCACAGAAAAGGCTCATCAATCAGCCGAACAATGGGGAAGCCGTCCCGCTCTAGGGCATCCATCAAGAGCTCTATCCGCTCCTCTAGGGTGCCGCTGCTCAGGTTCAGCGCTCCCTCAACCGGAGTATCAACTGGAGTGTCAGCAGGGCGATCGCCTGGGTTGTCTGGCCATTGAAGTGCTGTTGGTGCCGCTGCTTGGAGCGTGGTATCAGCAGGGGTAGCTTGTTCAGTATTAGCAGGTAAAAGCTCTGTTGCTGCCTGCAAGCCAGTATCAGTAGTAGGGAAAGCAGGGGCATCAGAGGCCGCGATCGCTTCCTCCAGTGTGGGCAGGGCGTGACGAATTGCCGCTTGGCGCAGGGTGTAACGGTAAGCTGCGAACCGTCGTTCCGCTGGGACTTGCTTGAGGAATGGCACCAGGCGATCGCCCGCTAGGACTAGTAACTGATACTCTGTCGCCTGGGCTGGAGGTAGGCAGCTCGACACGTCATCCGTTGGATCATCCGGTTGTACTTGGCGCGTATCGCTGTACTCCCCAGCTGCTGCAAACAGTTCAAACACTCCTTTCCGCAGGCAGGGAATGGGCAGCAGTTTCTTAGTTTTTTGGTAATCCGTCAGTACCATCCACGCATAGCCGCACACTCCAAAGCCACCCAGCACAGCAATCACAGGATTGGCACTGAGTACCAGCCCCACTACACCTAGCGCCGCGCTGAGCAGCTTCCCTGATTCCACATCTAAGCGGAACTCATGCGCCTCCTGTTCCAATTCAGTAATCCGGTTCTCAAATGCGTCCGCTATCTGGCCTTGAGTTAGCAGGACGCTAAAGCTTTCGTTGCAAGGGTTGTTCATCATGGTCACCTATAGAAAAACCCCAGCAGGAGCACTGCCGAGGCTAAACATCAACTCAGGCTTATTCGACTACTTCAACTTTGGGAGCCGCTGCCTCGCGGCCTTTGTCCAGGGCATCCAAGAACAGGGCGATCGCGCATTCCGCACCAAAGATACTCAGGGCAATCCAGGTTAGGTTGCGAAGCAGTTCTCCGATACCATCCGTTCCAAACAGGGGGAAATTGCTAAAGGAAACAATGAAGTCAATGGCATAGGCCAGCAGGCAAACAAACCCTTTCACCCGTAGGGATTTGGTGCCTGCCTGCTTCAGTTGCCGCCGCTTAAACTCGACCAAATCAACTGCATCAGGCCGCTTGTCGGGAACGGTGTAGTCCCTAACTGCCTCATACTCGCGCTGGGCTTGAGCTAGGCTAATATCGCGAAGCACGGTCGCTTGAATCGCCTGGATCACGGTGCTGAGAATGGATGCCACCCAAAACGTGGGACTTAGCAAGGCGGTGATGACTAGCAATGGGGCAGCATCATCTTGAATAAAAGGCTTGAGGATAAAGCTAGGGGCATCTGATACAGCCGCTTGCCAGTAACCCTCGCAACTCAAGCCGACAAAATAAAACACTGCGAGGCCAAATAGGATGGCACTGCCAGGGGGCTGAGTTAGCCACAACACCACTCTGATGGGTAGCGTCATTAGCCATGTAACCCAGTAAAGAATCCGGCTCACCACGGACCCTAAATCAATACTGCGATCGCGGCCTCGGCTGGGCTCAGCACTTCCGGGATGACGGCGACGATGTCTGCTGGAGTATTTGCTCGTACGTTCTGTAGTCATGGAGTTACTTCACAAGCTTGGTTATTGGTTTGGATGAAGTTGAATTGCCCGTTGAAGGCATAGCCAATGCAGCGGCGGTATTGGTCGTAGATGAGGGTTTTGCGGCTGGGGTCGGTGACATGCTGCCAGTCCACAACCGGGGGAACCTCGGACAAGGTGTAATCCCGGATGATGAGCGCTTCTACATTGGTGATTTGATTGCGCTCGTAAGCTTTGGCGATCGCTTTGGCTTGCTCAGCTTTGGTTTGCTCTAAGTCGGCTTGTGATTCAAGTTGAGCTTTTTGCTCCTGTACTTTTTGCCAGGACTGCTGTCGTAATGAGGCATCGGTGGCACTAAAGCTAGCAATGGCGACAAGCCCACCCAGGCTGGCAAAGCTGACTATCTTTCCAGAGGTGATATTCATAGGTTTTCAAGGCTTGACTAAGGCTGGCGATCTCACCACCAGCCATTGCGTAACTAGCGGGCCTGACTCAACTCAGGCAGTCCCAAGAGTTCACGAATTAGGAACAAGTCGGGGCCATCCTCCGATTCAAGCTCCCAATCTTCCATCTCAGAATTAGGAATCGTGAATGAAGCTTGGCGCGGGTAGCAGTGCAAGATGAACTCAAACTCGTTAGAGCAGTTCTCAGGGAAGTGCCCCCAGAACATCTCACCTGCATCCCAAAACGGCTTCCACGGGAAATCAAGTTCTGGGTCGATTTGCGGCGCTCCCGCCTGGGGCTGGAAGTGGAGCGAGAGTTCGAGATAATCCTCAGTCCCAAGGGCAGTGCGAGCACCTAACATCATCTCGAAATCGGGGTAAGCAGCCTTGGCTTGCTGATACCACTGCTGCAACTGCTGCTGACCAAAAATCAGGAGAACTAAGTTTCCCTCAACCTCAGCATTGGCAGAGTAAATCATCCATTGCAAAACCTCGAAACGCTGCTCTGGATGTAATCCCCCGTCGTTGTCTCGGATGATTCGGACATCCTCCAAATCCAGCACATCAGCATGACTGCCAATTCGGTAGAGGAGGTCATCGCGATCGCGCTGTGTCTTCGCCTGGTTAAAGCGGTCAATTCGTTCTTCGATATAGCTCCAAACCACCATGATTAGTGCCCTCCCCGTCGTGCATTGCCGTGGCGGAGCTGAGCAGTGAGAGCCTCGATTAGTCCCTCTGCTGCGTCAACATTGATGTCTTCAAGGATGGCGATCGCCTCGTCTAAGGCTTCGCTGGGTTCGTGCAGCGGAGTCTCTGTCACAACTGCATCGAGTGTCCACTCGTCCTCTACCTCTTTCAGGTAGAGATAGGTCGTCAGTAGCATCCGGAGGCCCAGCTTATCTTCGCGGCTGAGCTTCTCAAGCTGAGAGCCAAACTCCTCTACAAGCTCGTCAATCTCAGGAGTTTGAGCGTAGTAGGTCGTTGTCTTTGTCATGATGGGTATAGCTTCCTTATTGCATCAGTAGGGAGTGAGAGCCAGCCCTTGCCGTGGAAAGTCGGGGCTGGCTTTAGCTTTTTAACAGGGAAGATAAAGAGTCTCCGAATCCTCCAACTGTTGGAGGAGTTACCTGTGCCGGAGCAATTAGTGGTTGAGGCAAGTTACTGGCGGGCTGAAGCTGAGAACTACCAGCCGCGATCGCCTGCTGCCCACGCTTGATGGCGTTGACTGTGGGTTCGAGGTAAATCGTGAGCAACGTTTTGACAGCGATCCCGATAGTGTCGAAACCACCAAGTTCTTGAAACTCAGCTAATTGCTCAGATAGAGGAGTAGGAACCTTAAAGCGAACTTCTGACATTTACAGTGCTCCTCTAAGCAATCTTGAGTGAAGGAAGGCGACGATTTGGGCAATAGAGCAACCCTGCACAGTTCGCCATTTGACTGTGCGGCACAATTTGAAAATAAGGATTAGAGACAACTAAATCCTTGATCAAGGGAGCACTCCCGCCAGTAACCAAAACTTTGCCAATGCGGTGAAAGTAGCGCTGCCAGCGTGTGGTCAGCTCTCCCACAATCCCCTGGAACCACTGTTGCAAGTAATCTTGAAAGTAGTCCCCAAAGCTCACGCCCGTTTGACTGTAGTAGTGCGAACCAGAGGCGATCGCATCAAGCAAAACATCAATGCGAGCAACATCCCTAATTGCCGTAGTAAGGCGGGGGTCAGAAGCAATCATCGAAGCTAAGGCATAACTGCCCCCAGTGGCGAATACTAGTCGAGAATCGGGGATGACTTCGCCATCCTCATCGACCAGCGTGAGACAAGCGGTTTTACCACCAATATCCACAATTCCAGTGGCACTACCGCTAGCGATCAATCCGTGATGGAGGCAAAGCCAATAGCTACCAATTCCTTCAGGTTGAACGTCCACGGCTTCAATCAGCAGGTCAATTTCTCGCCCATTACGCTTAAATAAATGACGCCCCTGCAACGCCGCAACCATCTCATCAGCATTGCGTTCTGGGTCGGGTAGCGAGGTGTAAAGCACTGGCACTCTAATTTGCTTGCCATCAGCAGTTGGAGCAAAGCAGGGAAGAGCAAGTTTCAGGGCAATGTCTACTTTGTCGCTGATAGCTGCTTGTTTGTAATTCGCCATATTTCGAGCGCTACTACCTACTAACCAGCGTTTACCTACAAACGCAGAGTTGACCTGGTTATTTGACTCCAGATACTCAATGAGTGCTGAATTTCGGTTGGGGGTTGGGGCTGTACTGCCTACGATGTCGGCAATAAGAGAGTCCAGAATCAGGGGATTACCAGTGTGATCACAGGCTTTTACGTGGCGGTATCCAATGTCGATCGCTTTTGTCATTTTTCATCCATCCTTACGGTGAGTAGTGGTTATGAGCGGCTCACTGCTAATGAAGTGACACGACGTAGAAACTGCCTGTCCATCCCATGCAGCAAAGGCTCAAGGCTGATTTTTCAAAAACTTGGCTAAGTGACGTGCTTGTCCGTCGAAACGGTGCTTAATGGTCTGTCATAATACCCATGCTAGCATGACAGAAGCTATTAGAAGCATGCAGATTCTAATAGATGCTTTTAATCATTTTGAAGGGCAGAGGGAATAGGATATGAGTGAAATTTTCACTATTGATTCTGCTGTGGCACAAAAAGACCGCATCTCGATCGACGTTAGCGATCTGCGAGAAGACATTGAAAATTGCAGAGTGGATGCCGCCTGGACCGAGCTCCCCTTGTCAGCAAAAATTAGAGTCTTAATTAAGGAGCGATTAGAACAATTGAAAAGTAAGGAGGAGGGGTAGCAACTAATTACCAAGCAGTAAGTCGTTTACAAAATTCCACTTACTGGCTCCAAGCTTCCCACTGAACTACTTCCCGTTTCCCAGTGAACTAACTTACTATTTTGGTTGTTTTTTCAAATTACTCATTTTTGTGAGAGAGGATGAAATTTAGTAGCGCAAAAGGAGCGCAGGATGACAACAGATCAACGACTTGATGATATTGACCGTCGATTAGAACGGCTAACGACTATTTCCGAACAGGTTGTAAGTCGTTTTCAGGGTATTGATGCCAGAACTGAAGCTATTTTCCTGGCCCTTGATCAACTGAGACAACGCCAAGAAGCTAGTCAAAACCAGATAGAGAGACTGGGCGAAGAGCAGCACAACCTGACGGGGCTAGTAGGTGAATTGATTCAGAGCATCGACAGAACTGCTTCGGAAGCCGCCGCCGATCGCGCCATGATGCAGCAGATGCAGTCAGAAGTCCGAGGTCTGCAAACCGAGAATCACCGCATCCTTGAATACCTACAAGACCAACGACGTGGCGATGCTGGTACCGAAAACTAACGAGTTATGTGAGGCGATCACAATGGCTAAAGCTCCAGTACTCCAGATGATTTACGAGAAAGCACTACAGTTTCGGCAGGCTAAACCGGAACAGAAACAACGCCAAGCTCCGCAGAATAATACTTCCAGCGATAAGAAATCAACCGATAAGCAATGCGATCGCCCCTAACCATGCGGCAATGCCTAGGCTAAATCTAGCCCCCAACACTTGCAGCAAACGACAATAGGGCTCAGTTGAATAGCTGCAATTCAGTTGACAAGTAGGTGCACTGGTAAGCAAGTAGAGAGGTTGTGTCAGGACATGAGAAAAACAAAGGCCGTGGGATTTCGATTCAGAGTATCCGATTTGCAAAAACTAAAGGAGCAAGCTGAACAACAAAAAATTAGTCGCAACGCCCTCGTACAGCAACTTGTCCAAGAGCACCTTCGCAATTCAGAATCATCTGCAATTGCATAAAAAAAGGCTGGCTCTCCGCATTTTCGTTTGCTGAGTCGGGTGGAACCGACTCTCGAAAACTGGGACAACCAACCAGTAGTCTTATTTCTTAATCTCAACGTTAACACTCAACCCGTTCTAAAGGGTATGAGTCAAAGCAAACGAAAAAGCAGAGGGCCGCCGTTACCCACTACGTAACGACGACCCACTATGAAAAATTATTTTCCTGAGCCCATTGTGGCACAGGGTTCCGGCTTATTGCAACACATTGAGTCTCGAAAGTCTCAAGACTGGACTCAATCTCAAGCTAAACTCATCAAATCTTTTAACCGCCTGAGATCGCTCCCCTTCGGCACTGATTTCGTGCAGATATGCAAGGAAGCTCGCCGAACTGGTCTTACCCCGTCAGCATACAAACAGCAATTCAAGGATTGGGAGCGAGGAAACTCACCCGTTCAGTTAGCCCTACTGCCTTCAGAAGCGATCGCACCAGAAGCAGAACTTCCAGTGCTAGGCATCAAACCAGTTCCACCAGAATTGGCGATTGCCCCCAGCCGCTTCTACATCACAGTCAGTCAAGGCAGCCAGAGCTGGCACTACCCCATCCAACTCGAGCAACGGAAAATCCAGCGAATTCTTCCGAGGGTCCAACGGCTGAATTGGGCGCTGGGCTTAGACGGAGCACCCGTTGATGTCGAAGCAATTCACGGGACGCTAAAGCAGGCGATCGATGGAGGGCTAGTTTGATGAGCCTTTCAACCGCGATCGCTTCACAGCACACTCAGAACAAGCAGGATTTCTACAAAACAATTAGACAAGAGTTCATCAATGGCTCAGCGATTGATTCCAGTCTCTTTAATTGCTGCATTGAGATAGTCGATGATACCGAGGTTGAGCCAGGGGGTGATGTCTATTACCCCATCCACGAAGCGCTGAACTGGCGTGTAACTCGCTTCGGCTACCAAGCTAGAGAAACTTTATTTGCCGCAATCCTTCAGAACGAGGATGGAACACCGTGGCAACTGAAGCTAAGCAAACCTCGCTTTAACAAAGAAAAGTGTGGGTTCCAAAAATACGAGACACCTAAGGGTAATGGCTCTAGAGCTTATCTGCCATCTGTTCCGCTAAGCCTCCGGCGAAAGATAGCTGAGCGCTACGATGTTGAAGTTCCTTTAGGCGACAGCTTTTGGGGTTGGTTAGAACATCACCCAGAAATTCCCATTGACATTGACGAGGGAGGGAAGAAGGGATTAGCTGAGCTTTCATTAGGTCGGGTGGCGATCGCTCTCTATGGGGTGAATGGTGGCTATCGGACGAAGGATGCTTTAGGCAACCCCATCCCCCCTCACCTAATTCCCGACATCAAGCGGTTTGCCGTTCCAGGCCGAGAAATCACGCTCAACTTCGACCAAGATGCTAAGCCAGAAACTCGTCAGCGGGTGAATCGTGCCATCGCTCGATTTGGGGGGCTGCTAGAGCGGGAAGGATGCATCGTAAAAGTCTCGTCCTGGGATGGCTCGAAAGGTAAGGGCGTAGATGATCTAATTGTTAATTGTGGCGCTCAAGCTTTCGAGGACGCCTGCTCTCAAGCATTACCACTAGTGGAGTGGAGAACGTGGCAGCGCCTCAAAGGACGCTTGACTTATAAAGCATCAGTTCGACTAACGACAAAGGATTTATCAACCCTTCAAATTGAGGAATTGCCTCAAGAAGGAATTGTAGCGATCGCATCTGCCAAGGCTACAGGCAAAACCAATTTCATTGGCAACCTCATCCAAGGCATTGAATCAGTAGGGCTGCTAGGGCATCGCATCTGCCTAATTCGCAACCTCTGCCAGCGCCTAGGCATCGACTATCGTGGCGATCTTGATAAAGTCCACGGCCAATACATTACGGGCAGTAGCTACACCCTGAGGATTGGCTCTTGCGTTGATTCCTTGCTTGCGCTTGATCCTCAAAAATTTGCTGGCTGTGATTTAGTTTTGGATGAAGTCTGTCAAGTACTTCGCCATTTGCTCACTAGCTCCACTTGCCGGAAGGAAGGTAAGCTGCCTGCACTACTGGCAAGATTTCGTGAGTTAGTCCAGGTAGCCAAGCGAGTCATTCTTGCAGATGCCGACCTAGATAATGCCGCACTAGATTACATTCGAGAGCTACGGGGTGACGATAGCTCTGTATTCCTGGTTCGCAACGATTACCAATCAGAAGGATATCCTGTTCGCTATATTGAGGCACCAGACGCTAGCGTAGTTACTGCTCTGCTATTGAAGGCGATCGCGTCTCGGAAACCGAGTGAAGTCATTTTTGTCGCCACTGACAGCAAAGCAGGCTCGAAAGCTCTTGCCAAACTAGCTCAGCAGTGTGAGGGATTAGGAGCCAAGGTACTGCTGCTTAACTCCGAAACCAGCGGTGGAGAAGCTGAAAGAGCCTTCATTTCCAATCCAGATTCAGTGCTTGCTAGGGGTGAGTATGACGTGATCATTGCCTCACCCTCACTGGCGACGGGGGTTAGCATCGAACGCCAAGGCATCATTACTCACGTGTTTGGCGTATTTTATGGCGCTTCTAGCACTGATGCAGATATTGCTCAATCGCTGATTCGGGTACGTGAGAATGTACCCCGTACAGTTTGGTGTGCGGAGCGTGGACGCAACTTTTGCAAGGTCAGTCAAGCCACGAATCCGATTCAAATTAAAGGTGATTTGAAGTTCCGCACGGATGCCACAGTCCGGTTACTTCGCTCCCAACTTCGTGAGGATGTGACTGGGGAACTCACTAGCTACGACTGGGAAAGCGATCCTCATATTAATCTGTATGCTCGTATTTCAGCCGAGCAAAACTTTTCGATGCACAACCTACGAGTCGCTCTATTGGCTCGCTTGAGGTTTGAAGGGCATCAGGTCACGGTAATCAATGCCGAAAGCAACGAAGAGACAAAGCTCTTACTGAGACAGGCTAAGGCAGAGATTAGGCAAATGGAGGCAGCGGCGATCGCTAGAGCTCGCCCTCTAACCTCAATGGAGGTGTCAGAGCTTGAGAGTCGAGAGGCAATCAGCCCAGAAGATCGACTAGCCTTAACTCGCCACTATCTGAGCGATTTCTACGCTACCGACAACATCACTGCCGAATTAATTGAGTGGGATGCTTCAGGTAGACGGCGATCGCAAATCCTCGCACTGGAACAGCAACTGCACGCAGGCTTAGCCTCAGAGCGAGACATTCACTCTATCGAGAAACAAGCGGCATGGGATAAAGGTGTGGTGGCTTGGGATATTGGCATTGCTGAATTAAAGCGCCAAGCCCGTGAGCGCTTAGGACTAGAGGAGTTCATTAATCCAGACCGTGAGTGGACAGCCGCAGACCTGGAACCCGTTGCAGCAAAAGCTCGCGAGCAATCCCTTTGCATTAAAAAGGTTTTGAATTTTGGGGCGCACGATGGCGTTAGTGATACCCAAATTGTTCACCAGTTACTAGAGCAGATGGGCCTCAAAGTCACCTTTAGGTGGCAACGGATCGAGGGCAAAAAGAAGCGGGTTTATCGGCTGGATACCGAGCACTGGCAGAAATTAAAGGCCATCCTAGCGCAGCGAGCTTGTAAACGCGATCGCCTAAAGCAAAGTGAATCTGAGCACGGATCACCCCCTTCTGTATATGACTACTCAATAGGGGGTGATCCGTACAACGGAACTCCTCAAACTCAGATAGAGCAAGAGAGAACAAGCCCCAAGCCCAAACTAATACAGGTTGTGGGGGCGGTGGTGACTCGCGCTGGCTCGCTGGGTCGATGGGTGGTTGAGGCGATCGCAGGCCAAACTGCCAAAGTGAAGCAGTTGAATGGTTGGGGTTTTGGAGAGTTTCCACTCGATGAACTCACTTTTGTACAGGAGGCGATCGTGTGAGTAGCGAAGTGCTTGGTATAGACACCCCATGAGAAAAAATGTAGTGCCCCAAAGTGACGAAGGGTGTCAGTCGCTTTTCCTAGTGAAGGCGAGCACTCCTAAAAACTGGGATAATTGTTAATGGAAATAGTTCTTGCAACAGACATCAGCAGAATCTTGAAAAACTTCTACTTCTGTATACTATTTCTGAAGCTATGTCCCCACGGGGATGCAGCTATAGAAATTAGAAATAACGAAGCTTATGTTTAATTTTGAGTCTTTAGACGCTAGCAAGTTTTCCCAATAAGGTTTTAAAGTTTTATTTTCTAAAACCTTATTGGGAATGTGAAAGTGAAAATTCTATTCTCGACTCTTCTTAAAAACTCAGTCTATTTTTAGGTTAACAGCGCGATCGCTCGCTGGCTGGGGTGACTTCTCTTCTATGAAATGCTTGCCTTACAGGTGGTAGCTATGGTTTCTAGCCCAGAAATTTCACGTTTGAACGGCAGCAAGTCTCGTGGTCCTACTACCGAGCGAGGTAAAACGATTTCAAGCCGTAATGCCACTAAACACGGGCTGCTAGTCCAGAAGCCACCTCTACTGGTAACGGAGGATTTAGAGACGTTTGAGGGGCTTGTGCAGGGTTTGATTGATCAATACCAGCCAGAGAGCCCAGTTGAGCATTTCTTGGTACAACAAGTGGCAATGGGGGTGCTGAAGCAGTATCGGCTTTGGTCGGTCGAAGCGGCGATCGCCAACGTTGAGATTTTGAAGGCACAGCGTTTGGCTCGTTTTCCTGATGTCGTTACTCCTGCGGAAGTGGAGCTAGACTCATTCGACAAATACCGGGAGAAGCGCACCCCCTGTAAGCAGGTTCTAGAGCAGAAGAAGCGTGCTCTAGAGGCACTAATTCATGACCTGACTTTTGACCTGGCACACCAAGAAGAGCGAGGTGAGGCAAAAACGCTGGAAGCTTTTAGAGACTCGCTCAGTGAAAACTACTCGCCTGAAAGTAAAGTAGCGGAGGTCGAGCGGTATCGGGATGAGTTTGATGAATGGCTGTGTGCGAGTTGGAATGGACGAAAGCGGAAATACACAGCTAACTTGGCTGAGGCGATCGTCCGTGTTGAGAGGTTGATTGAGCTAGCTGGGCAGCAAGTAGCTGAGATTGATCAAGCTCTAGCTGAGATGGCAGCAGTGGAGGAAGCGATCGCGCAAGCGAACACAACTACCATGGAAGTACCAAACCCGGAACGATTCATGCGGTATCAGCGAGAGATTAACCGAGATCTCTATGAAGCCTTGGATCGACTGGAGGCCATCCAGCAACAACCGAATCATTAGGGTTCTATGGGTTCGTTTCGCCAGGCTACGTTCTACCTTTCTCAGAGCTTGGTTGTATTGGCAAGATACAAAACCTTAAGCTAGCCGGAAACTGCTTTTACTGGGTTGAAGAAGCTGTCAACTCAAAGAGTTCAATAGTAGAAAAATTAAAATGACTCAAAAGATTGCGGTGGCGGTGATTCATGGCATCGGTGAGGCAAATCCTAGCTTCGATGATAAAACTAGCCCTAACTTTACTAGTGGAATTGCCAAAAAACTAAGATCCCAGTTTGCAAAACTACTAGGAGAAACGGAAGAAGAGACCGAGTCAAAGCTAGCAATCGAAGCAGTTTATTGGGCTCCAGTCTTACAAGACCTTGAAGATGAGTTAGATGCAAGACTAGAAGTAAAAGAAAAGCTTAGTAGCTTCTTTGGCTTACGCCAATTCATTTTCCATTCTTTGGCAGATAGCGTCGGATATCAGATTACATCTGCAACGCCCCCCGAAGACCGGGAGATCTATGATGAAGTGCACAAGCGGTTTTCTAAAGCACTGGCTAGGCTAGCTCGTAATGATAACGCTGGGCCAGCAGCTCCATTGTGCATCATCG
The DNA here is from genome assembly GCF_014695385.1 of Trichocoleus sp. FACHB-46. Lineage (NCBI taxonomy): Bacteria > Bacillati > Cyanobacteriota > Cyanophyceae > Leptolyngbyales > Trichocoleusaceae > Trichocoleus > Trichocoleus sp. FACHB-46. The sequence goes on from NZ_JACJOD010000039.1 coordinate 17,128, forward strand.
CTCATAGCCTAGGGGCAGTAGTCGCCAGTAACTATATTTGGGATCTTCAACATCAGTCAAATCGAATCCCCATTGGTAACACTCCTTTGGAAAAGGGAGAAACATTTACGCTTTTCTATACTCTTGGTAGTCAAATCCCTTTTTGGTCCTTGAGACATAAAGGTTTTGGTACGCCAGTTTCAGTTCCTTCCCCTGCCCTTACGCAGCATTATCAGGCGCTGAAAGGTGAATGGATTAACTTCTACGACCGAGATGATCTTTTAGGGTATCCAATCCAGAAAATTAATGAGAAGTATGCAGCACTGGTTATTGACAAAGAGGTCAATGCTGGGAATATTGCAACGTCTTGGAACCCGTTCTCTCATAACCAATATTGGACTGATAGTGAAGTAGTTGAGCCACTGGCCAGGTCCCTTGTCAATACTTGGAAGAGTATTAATACTTAGTTTTTGTAAAGCGCTACGGGTTATAGCTTCGGTAATATGAGCGATCGCCGTTAAAGTCGCGATCGCTTCACCAAAATTTTTGTAAGACCCCATGAATGGGGTCTTCTTATGTTAATGGGGTATCTTACGTAATGGCCTGAAAAGTACAATCAAGCTGATGTTCCCCTCAAATCCGCTGCTCCTAGCTTTGATGGGTAGGATTGAGTTGTCTAGAAAGCTGAGCTGTGAATGACACAAATACTTTTATCACAGCTACTTAAGTAGCCTATTTCTTTATACATTTTTTACCCCTAGTAGATATTTCTTAATAGACCAACATTAACAGCTGAAATGTTTGACTTAAGAGGCTCTAGGATTAGGACTCTCACCCGATTGAGTGAATGAAAACTGCGAACAGGGAGATTATTTTTATTGCAGGGACTTCTAAGGGATTTCAACAATGAACCAAAGATAGTTCAGTGTAAAATATTACTCAAAAATAATTCCATGGACGCAAGCTTTCCTGATAACTCTCTGGAGTCTTCCCTTGAAAAGTCAAGCCTGGCACAATCAGAGCATTTAGTGCAGGAGAAAGCGGAAGTCTCTGTTACTACTCCACCGACGCAACCGCAGGAGCAAAAAGAAAATGTTCCTGGGCTAATGGGACAAGCTGCTTATGGTGTAAGTAGATTCTTTCTATTACTAGTTGATTATTGTGAAGAAAGAGCAATTTTAATCTTCTTACTTCTATTAGCTTATGGCGGGTGGTTTCTACTTTGCCGAACAGGTCAAGACATATCCAATAAACTATTCAACTCCTATGAGCATTCAATTGTCAGTTCAAATATAAAGGATTCAAATTTTAGAGAAAAATACCAAGAGTCATTAAGACCTTATGTCAATGATCTTAACTCTCCAGAGCCAGTAAAAGAAAGACTTATAGCTCAAGCTCTAGAAGTTAAAATTAAAGCTGTAAGTGAATTCGAAATGACTAAATATTTCTATACACAGTTTTTTGTTGCAGTCTCAATGGCATCTATAGGGGCTGTCATTTCAGCTGTCACTTTGTTTTCTATGAGTAAATCAGGGTGGGATAATTGTAAAAGTAGACCATTAGTAACCATCTTTGTTGTGTCTTCTGGAATTACAGTCTTTTTCTCCTCTTCTATTTTTATCTTTCAACTGGAAAGCAATATAGCTGAAAATAAAAAGCTTTATCTTGGTTATGCTGCGTTAGAGGACCGAATTCTCAGTTACCTATCGACTAAGCAATTTGCTTTATCGACTGTAGATGCACCTGTCAACCCTGGGCAAGCTAAGACAAGATCTTTTATTGATAAAACAACAGAGGTAATTAGCTATATAGATGGTGAATTAGCAGCTATTAACAACATAGCAATTGGCTTTGATGCTGCCAAAATTCCTAACTACCAGGATCTTCAAAAGCTTACCAATGAGGCATCACCAGGGAAATCATCTCAGTAATTAGAGGTGACTACGCTCTTGGAAATTCCACGCTTTAGTTTATCAGCGATCCCTCTCAAGTCATCTCAATCAACTGACAAAAACTGCTGAATTTGGGTAACTCCAAATCCAGCAGCTTGCTACTAACTTCGATTTCTAGATTAAAGCGGCTCCTCGACGGTTATTATAACTGGAGCAAGCTAATCGCAGGTTAGACAGGGCGTTGGAGCCACCTCTGCTACGAGGAGTCAAGTGGTCTAGGGTCAGTTGCTGTATCGGGAAACAGTTATCGCAATGGTAGCAGTGGCAGCCATACCGAGTGAAAAGACTTCTTTTGCGACGGTTGCGATCGCTACTGCTCATGTTGTGATTACTCATAAATAACTCCTGAGTTGTATAGCGCATACAGGAGTGGTGGGAGGCTAAGAGCCAACAGTTAGGGCTTAAGTTTGAAAATCATCAAACTCAAGCTTTATTAGTTTTTGGACTTATGGCTGGGCTTGAATACTCTGAGCGCACCTGAATCCTTTAGGATTCAACCGCAGTCGGAAGATTCAAACTTCTTGTGGCCTTTGGCTCCTCGTTTCTTTAACTCTGTATGCTTGTCCCGAATCTAGCAGCAATTTTTGGTAGATGCCACAGTAGTTTCGCGAATGCTGAGTCAGGAAGTGCTTGGCAGTACTCTGACAGATTGTGGAAGTTGCGATCGCGCCTTCAATCTGCCCCCATACTTCGATAGGATGCCAAAGCGTCCTGTTTTTGCGGGATGTGGTTGGGGAATAACTAGGTACGAAGTGTTGGATGGCAGCGAACTATTCTGTGATTGAAAAGCGTCTCTGGGAAGCAGCGGATGCACTCCGGGCGAACTCGAAGCTGAAGTCTTCGGAGTATTCGGTGCCAGTGTTGGGGCTGATTTTCTTATGCTATGCGGATTTCAAGTTTACCCAGGCCGAGAAGGAGCTAGTCCAGACCCAGGAGGGTTCCCGGCGGCGGCGCACGGTGGGTAAGCTGGATTACCAGGCGCGAGGGGTGCTTTACCTGCCAGAGCAGGCCCGGTTTTCGACTTTGCTGAAGCTGCCAGAAGGGACTGACCTGGGCAAGGCGATCAACGAAGCCATGAAAGCCATCGGGGAAGAAAACCCGGAACTGGCTGGGGTACTGCCGAGGAATTACACCAGCTTTGAGAATAGTTTGCTGGTTGAGTTGCTGAAGAAGCTGAACTTTCAGCAAGAACTCCAAGGCCAGGAAGGGGACGTTTTCGGCAAGATTTACGAGTATTTTTTGGGCGAGTTTGCCCGGAGTGAGGGGCAGAAGGGGGGCGAGTTCTTTACCCCCCTCTCGTTGGTTAAGTTGATTGTCGAAATCATTGAGCCGTTCCACGGGCGCATTTTCGACCCTGCCTGTGGGTCGGGGGGCATGTTTGTGCAGAGTGCGGTGCTGGTAGAGACGCGCAAGAAGGCAGACCCCAACGCTGAAATTAGCCTGTATGGGCAAGAGCGGGTGGGTGAGACGGTGCAGCTGTGCAAGATGAACTTAGCTGTGCATGGCTTGTCGGGGCTAGGGAGCATTCTGGAGGGAAACAGCTACTACGACGACATCCACAAGTGCCTGGGTCAGTTTGACTTTGTGATGGCGAACCCACCGTTCAACGTGAATGCGGTGGACAAGGAACGGCTGAAGACGGATGCTCGGTTTAAGGCGTTTGGGCTACCCAAGGCAGACAACGCCAATTACATCTGGATTCACCTGTTTTACAGTGCCCTGAATGACAAGGGCCGAGCTGGATTTGTGATGGCGAACTCTGCCAGTGATGCAAGAGGCTCGGAATTGGAGATTCGCCAAAAGCTGATTCAGACGGGAGCGGTGGACGTAATGGTCGCCATCGGCTCAAATTTCTTCTACACGGTGACGCTGCCCTGTACGCTGTGGTTTTTGGACAAGGCGAAGACGCAGACGGCCCGCAAAGAACAGGTGCTATTTATCGATGCACGGCACATTTACCACCAAGTAGACCGTGCCCATCGAGACTTTACGGAAGCGCAAATTGAGTTTCTGACCAATATCGTCCGGCTATATCGGGGTGAGCTACCAGAGATTACCAATGGCAGCCAAGCGCTATTAAATGAGGCGTTCCCGGATGGTGACTATCGAGATGTGGCGGGGTTGTGCAGGGTGGCAACTCTAACCGAGATCGAAGCTCAAGGCTGGAGTTTAAACCCAGGCCGTTATGTAGGGGTGGCAGAACGAGCGGTTGAGGATTTCGATTTTGCCGAGCGCTTGGAAGAGCTGAATGAAGAACTAGAAGTTCTGAACGTTGAGGCCAGGGAGTTAGAAGAGCGAATTGCTGAGAATGTAGCGATGCTATTAGAAGGGGCCACGAAATGAGCCGAGCTAAAACTCTCAATGATGTTTGTGAATTAATTGTTGATTGCGAACATAAAACTGCTCCTACACAATCAACAGGCTACCCCTCCATCAGAACTCCTAATATTGGAAGAGGTCAATTAATACTTGATAACGTGAATCGTGTTTCGGAGGAAACTTATCAAGCTTGGACGAAACGAGCCATACCACAAGCAGATGATCTAATTTTGGCTCGTGAGGCTCCAATGGGTAATGTAGCAATTATTCCTAAAAATCTAAAAATCTGCTTGGGTCAAAGAACAGTTCTAATTAGACCAAATAAGCGAAAAGTAAATCCAGGATATCTTTGCTATTTGCTACTTGGTGATGAAGTTCAAGGAAAAATTTTGGGGATATCAAATGGTGCAACTGTTCATCATTTGAATATGAAAGATATTCGCAATCTAGAGCTTCCTGAACTTTCCTCTTTATCGACTCAATCCAAAATTGCTGATATTCTCTCAAACTACGATCGTCTAATTGAAAACAACATAAGACGCATCCAAATCTTGGAAGAAATGGCGCGATCGCTCTACAACGAGTGGTTCGTCAAATTCCGCTTCCCAGGTCATGAGCAGACCAGACTAGTTATTTCAGAATTAGGGCTAATCCCTGAACGCTGGAAAGTTGAAAAACTTGAAAATTAGGTCATTTGGGTAGAGGAAAGTCAAAGCATCGCCCTAGAAATGATGCTTCTCTATATGGCGGCGATTATCCATTCATTCAAACAGGAGAAGTTAAAGAAGCGTCTTCAGTAATCTATATAACCAGCTATAGCCAAACCTATAATGAGAAGGGTTTGGCACAAAGCAAGTTATGGGAACCGAAAACCTTACTGATAACAATTGCCGCTAATATTGCTGAAACCGCTATATTGACATTTCCAGCATGTTTTCCAGACAGCATTATTGGTTTTGTTGCCGACTCAGGACAAGTTAGCCCTGAGTTTATTAAATACTCTATTGAGCAACTTAAGCTAAAAATGCAGAATGTCTCTAAAGGAACTACTCAAGATAACCTGAGCCAAGAAAAACTTAGAATCTTTGACTTTTTAGTTCCTGACCAAGTAACGGTGCAAGCTTTTATAAAAGCTACAAAACCTATCTTTCGCCAAACTCAGAATCTGCTTCAAAAAAATTACAACCTGAACAAGACTCGTGATCTTCTTTTGCCTAAGCTAATCTCAGGTGAAATTGATGTAGAGAGTTTAGAGATTGAAAGTGAGGGTAAGGCGATCGTGGTTGAAGAAGTGAGTGAAGTTAGAGAGGCGATCGCAGTTTGATCTGTAGTGGGGCGTGAGCGTTAAGGTTGGCAATTAAAGAATCAATGAAAGAGTAGAAAAATGCCAAAGACCATTGATGAGGGCTTTAAAGATTTCCTATCACAACTCACTCCCTCACCTTTCGAATCTAAAGCTGCACAAGAGCACCGAGCTTCTATTGTTGAGTGTCTCCAGAAGAACTTTGGTGCACTACGATTCTTTCGTACTGGTTCCTTTGGTAACGGTACAAGTATATATGGGTATAGCGATGTAGATTATTTTGCTTGTATGCGTTCAGGCCTATTGAGTCAAGACTCAGAGAGAGCACTGATTCAAATACGCAGCGCTCTAGCGCAAAGATTTTCAGGAACCATTGTGCGTGTTGACTGTCCAGCAATCAAAATCTTATTCGGTTCCAATGCGAGAGAGTCTACAGAAATTGTTCCTGCACAACATCTGGAAACCTTAGAAACTGGATATTGCATTTATGCTATTCCTAACTGTTCAAATAAATGGATGAGAGCAAGCCCAGAAATACATGATGCTTATGTACGTTCAGTTGATCAAAGTTTAGGCGGAAAAGTTAAGCCATTAATTCGCTTCATCAAAGCCTGGAAATATTATCGGCAAGTTCCTATTTCATCATTTTATATAGAGTTAAGCGTGGCTAAATATGCTGAAGAAGAAAAATATATTCTTTATGACATAGATATCAAGCGTTTTCTATCTCATCTTTATGAAAAAAATCTTTCGGCGATTCAAGATCCAATGGGTATTTCAGGTTATATTCAACCCTGCTCTACTCAAAATCAATTGCTCGAATCACTCTCTAAATTATCTACTGCTTTGATACGTGCTCAGAATGCACTAGAAGCAAAAAATAGAGGTGATATAAGAGAAGCTTTCAGTTGGTGGAAGCTGCTTTACAACGAACAATTTTCAAGTTACTACAGATGAACTCTATTCCTCAGGAACAAGTACTACCGCACCAAATAGATCGCTTAGCTGCACAACAATACTTCTATTCTGCCGCTAAACGGATACAAGCAATTCACATATTCTGTAGTGTTCCACTGGTATTAATCGGTTCATTAATAGCTGCATTTTTTCCACAGTTTAGTGTTTACACCGCCCTTTGGGGCTTATCAATTACCTTCTTAGATGTAATATTCTTCTCACCTTATCAAAAAATGTTTAAAAAACAGGCAGCGAAAATACAAGAGATATTCGATTGTGATGTTCTAAAGCTTGAATGGGCATCAATCAAAATTGGCCGCCGCCCCGATGAAGAAACAGTTTTAGAAGCAGCTTCGCACTTTAAAAAAGCTAATCCTAGCTATCCTCATCTCACAGATTGGTACGCTAAAGAAGTTGGTCAACTACCAATTGAGCAAGCTCGAATCATCTGCCAGCGGACTAATTGCTGGTGGGATTCTAAGCTTCGTCGAAATTATGCAAACTGGGTAGTAATCCTACTAAGTTCTCTAGTAATTGCTTTAGTAATAATAGGTTTAATTGGTAATTATAGCTTAGAAAGCTTCATTTTGAGAACTTTAGTTCCTTTAACACCTGCTTTTCTCTTGGGAACACGACAATACAGTGAGCATATTGAGTCTGCAAATTCCTGGCAAAGATTAAAGGAATATTCAGAACAGCTATGGGAGCAAGCTATTAGTAAACAAAAGACTGACCAGGAACTTACTCAATCATCTCGTTGTTTGCAAGACGAAATTTATGAGCATCGTTGTAAAAGTCCTTTGATATTTGATTGGTTATACCACCAACTTAGACCTGCTTATTCTGAGCAAACAGATAGGGGTGTGAAAGCTATGGTCGAAGATGCACTAAGGGCTCCCTAAGCCTTAGTGTTGACTTAGGTTCTTCTGAGAACTAGATACTTTAAAGGATGCAAGAACAACTACAGAAAAGTTGCGAGCCCAAGCTATTACTACTGTAAATTCTGAAATAAACGTGCGCTCGCATCCTGAAGTATTAATTCTTCAGCTGCAAAAAGGAATGCTAGAACTTGGCAAGCACATCCAAAGCTAGAACTTCCTTCAATGCCTCACCCCCACCCCGACTCCGAGCAAGCCCTGGAAAACGAAACCATCGACCTGTTTGACTCGATGGGCTGGGCAACCGTTGATTGTATGAACGAGGCTTGTGGGGCTAATAATCCAATGGGTCGAGAAACCAAGAGCGAGGTTGTCTTAGTGCCCCTCCTGCGCTCGGCCCTCATCAAGCTCAACCCAGACTTGCCCAGTGAAGCCATCCAGCTTGCCATTGATGAGTTGGTGCGCGATCGCAGCACCAGCCTAGAAAACACCAACCGCGAGATTTACCAACTGCTCAAAAACGGAGTCAAAGTCCGATTCAAAAACGATGACGACGAAGAGCAGGAAGAAACCCTCAAAGTCATCGACTGGGAAACCCCAACCAATAACGACTTTTTGCTAGTCTCACAGCTTTGGATCACAGGTGAAATCTACACCCGTCGCACTGATCTCATCGGCTTCGTCAACGGCCTACCCCTCGTGTTCATCGAACTCAAAGCTCACCATCAGCGGCTAGAGCAGGCATACCAAAAGAATCTCACCGACTACAAACAAACCATCCCCCAACTGTTCTGGTATAACGCCTTCATCATCCTCTCCAACGGCAAAAAAAGCTGCATTAGCTCGCTTACCGCTCAGTGGGAGCACTTTGCTGAGTGGCAGAAGATCAATAGTGATGGAGAAGAAGGGATCATTTCCTTGGAAACCATCATCCGAGGCACCTGCGACAAAACCCGCTTACTCGATTTAGTCGAAAACTTCACCTTCTTCTACACCGCAGGCGGCAACCTCACCAAAATCGTCGCCAAGAACCACCAATTTTTAGGAGTGAATGCTGCCGTTGATGCCGTTGGACAAATTGAGCAGAACAAAGGCAAACTAGGCGTTTTCTGGCATACCCAAGGCAGCGGTAAAAGCTACTCGATGGTGTTCTTCTCCCAGAAAATCTTGCGGAAGCAACCAGGAAACTGGACCTTCTTGATCCTCACTGACCGGGAAGACCTCGACGGCCAAATCTACAAAAACTTTGCCTACGCTGGAGCCGTTACCGAGCCAGAGAACGAAGTCCGAGCCAAAAGCGCCGAACACCTGAAACAGCTTTTACGCGAAGATCACCGCTACGTCTTCACCCTGATTCAGAAATTTCGCACTGAAAAAGGTGCTACCTACCCAAAACTCAGCGATCGCTCAGACATCATTGTGATCGCAGACGAAGCGCACCGTTCGCAGTACGATACCTTTGCCCTCAACCTCCGTAACGCTCTCCCCAACGCTGGCTTTATCGGCTTTACAGGCACCCCGTTAATGTCTGGGGAAGAAAAGACACGAGAAGAATTTGGCGACTACATCAGCATCTACAACTTCCAGAAGTCGATCCAGGATGGTGCTACCGTCCCGCTCTACTACGAAAACCGGATTCCAGAACTACAACTCGACAATAGCGACCTGAACGCTGAGATTGGCAAATCATTGCCGCCGCTGCCCTCGACGAGGACGAAGAACGCAAGCTAGAGCGAGAATTCAGCCGCGAGTATCACCTGATTACCAGAGACGACCGACTCGAAAAAATTGCTGAAGACATCGTGAGCCACTTCATGGGTCGAGGCTACCCAGGCAAAGCAATGGTGATCGCGATCGATCGCTTCACTGTCGTCAAGATGTACGACAAAGTGCAGCACTACTGGCAGCAGTACCTCCAGAAACTGAAAGCTCAGCTTGCCACAGCCAGCGAACTAGAGCAAAAGAGGCTCTCAGCCCAGATTGCCTACATGGAAGCCACAGACATGGCTGTAGTCGTGTCCTCTTCCCAAAATGAGGCTGAAGCCTTCAAGAAAAAAGAGTTAGACATTACGCCACACCGGAAGCGGATGGTGCATGAGTCTCCAGGGCTGGATGAGAAGTTCAAAGATCCACAAAACCCCCTCCGCATCGTGTTTGTCTGTGCCATGTGGATCACCGGGTTTGATGTGCCCAGTTGCTCCACGATTTACCTCGACAAACCCATGCAAAACCACACCCTGATGCAGACTATTGCCAGGGCAAACCGGGTTTTCCGAGACAAGGTGAACGGGTTAATCGTGGACTATATCGGAGTCTTCCGTAACCTGCAAAAAGCCTTAGCGATCTACGGCCCAGCTTCTGAAGGGGGCGTTGAAGAAGGCGACACCCCAGTTAAAGCCAAAGCTGCCCTGGTAGAACAACTCAGGCAGGCGATTGTCGAAGCAACCACGTTTTGCACGATCAAGGGCGTTGACTTGATGAAGCTCCAAACCACTCAGGGTGCCTTCGAGCGTACCAAGGTGTGGGCAGAAGCCGTAGAAGCAATTCTGCTTAACGACGAAACTAAACGAACTTATTTTTCCCTCGCAGGTAACGTCACCCGTCTCTACAAAGCCATCCTGCCTGACCCCAACGCGAATGAGTTCACTGCTACTGAAGCGCTCTTTAGTCGTCTCAGCCAAGAGATTCGCAACGAAGTGCCTGATGTAGACATTTCTGAGATCAAGGCAGAAGTTGAAGAGCTGCTCGACAATTCAATCTTTGCAGGTAAGTTCGTTATCCCAGAGTCCCAAGGCCAATACATTGACCTCAGCCAAGTTGACTTTGAGGCTCTGAAAGCCCAATTTGCCACAGGCTACCCTCGCACCGAAGCCGAAAAACTCAAGGGCACGCTCAATCAAAAGCTGCAACGGATGGTAAGTCTCAATAAAACCCGTACCAACTACCTGGAAAAATTCCAGCAAATGATTGAAGAGTACAATGCTGGCTCTCGCAACGTTGAGCAATTCTTCAATGACCTAGTCACCTTTGCCCAAGACTTGAAAACCGAAGACCAACGGGCGATCGCTGAAAACTTGGCCGAGGAAGAGCTAGCCATCTTTGACCTACTCACCAAACCCGAACTCACCCTCACCAAACAGGAAGAGCAAGCCGTCAAGCAAGTGGCACGGCAAGTCTTAGAAACCCTGAAGCGAGAAAAGCTAGTGCTAGATTGGCGCAAACGTCAGCAGTCCAGAGCAGCCGTTAGACTTGCGATCGAGGAAGGATTGGACCAACTCCCAGAAACCTACTCAGCCGAAATCTACGAGCAAAAGTGCGAGCAGGTCTACCAGCACGTCTACGATGCTTACCAAGAGCGAGGCAAGAGCATCTACAGCTCAGCTGCATAGGGACAGAGTCTTTTAGACCTACATTCCATGGAATCCTCTAATACCTAGCTTCCTACATTACACGGCTACCTTCACACGTACGTCGCATTGCTTATTTGCCCCTAAACAGGTAAAAGACAGGCATAGAACAGGTAAAGCTTTAGGGGCGATCGCTCATCAACTTTAGCTAAAGCCTACTGACCTTAAAATATTAGCTTTTACTATCAGTGTCTCGAGGTGACGCAGGGTAGCGAATTAAACAACTACTGATAACACAACTGATTCGAAGAAGCGATCGCTAGAAAATCACCATACAGAGAGCGATTTGGGAATTTTGAGTGGCCTAAAAATGTTAGCTTTTGTTAACGTTTTTCGAGAGTAGCCAGAAAAATATAGGGTAGCAAAAATAACTAAGGCTGGGGGGATTAGGCATCGAAAGCGATCGGACTAACCCTATTTCTCCACCGAGGCTAGTTGACTTCAATCGCGCTCAACCAGTTGACGCACGGCACTCACGATCAAATCTGGTTGCTCTAAGGGAATCAGGTGACCACTATTCTCGGCAATGATCGCTTTGCTATGCGACGAAAGTTTAGTTAAATCGAACTGAAGTGCCTGCCACCGCTGGAAGCTGGCATCACTCATGGCTGGGGCTTTGACACCTTGAATTAAAACGACCAAAGGCAAATTGTGCAAGGATGTTACGGCTTGGAACTGCGCAAAGCTGGTTTCTAGGTGGGCACGTTCGCTCGCGACAGTGGCCCAATAGTGAGGACGATAACAGTAAGCTTTGTAAGTATCAAACAAGGCTTGGACGGCGAGCGGATATTTTTGTATCTCTTGTTTGATCGCTTTAAACATGGGCAACAAGTTGAGTTCCCCCATTAAGCGCAGCACACCCACTCGACTGGCAACCCTCAGCACTTGATAAAGCCATAACTCCTTTTTGATGCCTTTCCAGGTTTCAGCTGTCATGTAGCTTTCATGGGAAGCATCCACCAACACCAAGCCAACCACATCCTCTGGATATTGACTGGCATAGAGCCGCATATTGGCACCACCCAAGGAGTGTCCAACCAAAATGTAAGGCGGCTTGAGCCCAGCTTTTGTTAGCAGTGTATGCAGTTCCTCAACGCTTTGCTGGCTCGTGCGAGGTCGCCTGAGGTTGGGCTCGCTCCAGCCTAAACCCGCCCGATCGTAAACACACACATGGCTAAATTGAGCAATTTCAGATGGCACCAAGCCCCAGGTGATGGCTGGGGCACCCGCACCCGCATCCATAACCACTGTTGGTGTCCCCTGACCCATACAGTGGAGGTGTAGACGAAAGCCACCCAGATCAACCAACTGCCCGAGTGGAGGGTATTGCTGTCGATCCACAGCTGCACCGACTGTTTGGTAGACAATTCCTGAAAGTAAGCCGATGGCAGTTACACCGAGCCCAAGCCAAAGCAACTTTTCCGTCATGATCATAGCGGCAGGCACCAAGGCTGACACGGCTAAACTTGAGTTTAGCTTTCCTACCAGTGAGGCAGTCGCTGAAGAAGCACGCTTGTGAGGGTAAGGATTAACCCAATCATGTTGTCGATCGCCCTTGCTCGCTCTACGATGCAAGGCTTACCTCAATAAGGACGAGTGGTATAGCCCTACGTAGCTGCATTAGGACGCTATTCTAGAGGGAGAGAAGCGTTGGGAACAACTATGCCTGCCCCTTACAGCTATGACCTGCGGCAAAAAGCGATTGAAGCTTTTCAGAGTGGAGAAGGCAAAAGCGACGTCTGTCGCATGTTTAATATCAGTCGCAACACCCTAGACCTGTGGCTGAAGCGGCGAGAGGAAACAGGGGATTATCAAGCCATTA
>NZ_JACJOD010000040.1 GCF_014695385.1 Trichocoleus sp. FACHB-46
GATAGCCTTTGGGCTGGTAAGCATCCAGGAACTGACGAGAGCACTGACGGCACAAGTAGTTCTGCTGCTGTTGACGGCGACCGTTTTTGACGACGTGAGTGGATTGACAGTCTAGACATTGCATCAGGAGACCCTCAACGCTGCATCATATTACTATTGTGCAACGCCTTTTATTGTTTGACTTTTTATGGTTTGAGATTAATGAGCAGCGTATTGCGCCAACCAATTCGCGTAAGTTTCTTGCAAATTCGGATCAGATAAGACGATTTCAACTTGGATTTTTTCGCAGCCGTGACGATGGGTTTTGGCGATTGCATCGAGGAATTGGCTAGCTGCCCCAGGAGAAGTAAACTCACCGCGCACCACAGACTGTTGGCTATCAGCAGACATCGCATTGGCTAGTTCCACCGCTGTGAGGTCGCCCTGGCTCAAATCAATTTCTGCCAGTTGCCGATGTTCCGGGCTAATTTGCTCCACAATCAGCTTTTCGCGGCGTACTGGAACTTCCACAATCTGAGTTTCAATGGCTTTGCGAACAATTACTTCACCAATTTTATGCTTGCTACGATCTACAACCAAGCGCTCTTCCAGCAAGCGAATCGCTTCTTCTTCCACTACATGAGGAATCGCTGTATCATTCACGCGATCGGACTCCAGCGAGTTCTGGAGTGGAAGAGGAGTTGAGTTTGAAGTTGGGGTTGAATCAGTGAAACTTTCCATAGGATTTGAAGTTGAATTAGAACTTTGTTGAGAGTTAGGTTGGCTATTGGACTCGAAAGGTAATGTCACAGGCTTGGAGGGTAGCGTTGAAGATGCGGCCTCTCCAGTGGCAGGTAGCGAAGATTCGGGTAGTTGAGCCATCTGCGCCGCGCTCAAGTGAGTCAACACTGAGCGGTTTGGAGAATCAATACTGTGAATAGACTTGCTAGTCAGCAAAACCAGACGAAAGCCCTTATGCGCGTCTGGTAGAGAAACCAAAAACTGAAGCTGGCGGTCGGCTGTAAGCTGCACATCTCGCACTTCACCAACTAACTCACCATGCTGGTCTTTAACAGCAAAGTTCTTCAGCTTGTCACGTACCTTGGTCACCAAAGTATCCAGACGGGCTTGTTTTTTATCAGAGGTGGAGTGATCTGGAAATAGGGAGTTACTCATAAGACACCCGCTTAAATAGTTGCTGGTTAGGGTTATGTTGGTCGGGTTTGTTCAACCCAATCAACCCCAAAATCTAATGTGATGCAGTAGAAACAGTCGGGTGAAAAAATGCAGGCAGAGCTAAGGTTGCTCTACCTGCACCGTTTGATTAGCGCTTCCATGAGATGAGTCATCCATCTAGGTCATGATTAAGTCATGAGAAGCGGTTAGTTTAGCGGCGATCGCGAGGAGAGCTGCCTGGGCGGTTATCCCGGATGGGACGACCTTGGGTATCAATGTCTAGTTCTTCGCGACGAATTTGATCTTCTGCGGTGACAGTATCGCGCTCAACTTCCTTGCGAATATTGACCTGTTCTCTTACAAAAGCTTCCTTATGCACGTCCGCAGTTTCTTCGTAAACTTCCATGCGGGCAATCTCACCTTCGCGGAAGTCAGCGGTGCCTGGCGTTACCGAGGTCCCTAGATTAGTCGGGTTGGTCCGCTCAATGACGATTCGTTCGCGCTCAACGGGCACTGCCACTCTAGCCGTTTCAGTTTCGACATGCTTACCAACAGCAACTTCTCCAGCTTTGCGACGATGCTTGTTAGCAACTAAGCGCTCTTCATAGAGCTGAATGGTTTGGTGATCCCGCTCATTCATGTTGTAGAGAGCGGGTTCTTGGCGATAATCATAAGCTGGACGAGCACTAGCTGCCGCAGGTCTTTCTACAGGAGCAGACCGCTCGACTGGAGCGGCACTAGCAGTCCGATAGGTAGTGCCTTGAGCGTAAGTGTTCTCTAAAGGCAGGGAGGCCTCAAGCGGAGCCGAAGCTTCTAGGGGGGTCGAGGCATCTAAACTGGCAGGCCGATAAACGCCTCGGACGCGCTCTTCGTAGTCATAATCTACGACTAGATTGTCATGGTACTCTGGCAAGTTTTCTGCTTGTTGCTTGGTTAAGCCAATTGTGTAGATCCGTTGTGCTTGGGGATCGCTCCGAAAACGGCCTACTGGCAGCAACACCTTTTTGCCAAAAACCCAAAAACCTGTGTCTACAACGAGGTAGCGGAAGTGACCTTCGTCATCTACTAAAACGTTGTGAATACTGCCAACTTTCTCATCACTCTCGGTATAGACATCTAGCCCTTTGACATCATTACCATCAAAAAGTTCTTGACGGTAGTTAGGGTAATAATCGTCAAGTTTATAAAGAGCCATAGAGTTGCTCCTAAAGGGGTTAATAGTGGCGATCGCCTCATTTCGCTTCATGAGTTCTCTGGGAAAGAGGCGATCGCGAGAAGTACTGAAAAGTGCAGGCAGGTTGACCCTCCCTGCACTTTGTAGACTGAAGTAGACTGAATCTGATTAGCGGCCTAGCAGAGGCCTAAAGATTCAGGATGGTTTAGCGGCGATCGCGATTGGTGGTGCCTTTGTCGATGATGCCGCGGCCTGCATCGTCAATGTCTAGTTCTTCACGGCGGATCTGCTCTTCAGCAGTTACCGTCTCATGATCTACTTCCTTACGGATGTTGACCTGCTCGCGTACAAAGGCTTCCTTATGTACGTCAGCTCTTTCTTCATAGAGATCGACGTGAGCTACAGTGCCTTCTTGGAAAGCTGCATCCCCAGGAGCAACAGGAGTGCCTGCCCCAGTGGGAGTGCTGCGCTCAATCACGATTCGCTCTTTCTCTACAGGTACGGAAACCCGAGCAGTTTCGGTTTCAACGTGCTTACCAACTGTCACTTCCCCAGTCTTCTGGCGCTGCTTGTTAGTGATCAAGCGCTCTTCGTATAACCGTAGAGTTTGATGGTCACGCTCGTTCAGGTCATATAACGCAGCATCTTGCTTGTAGTCGTAGGTATCGCGGTTAAAAGGTACCTTGCCCGCAGTGCTAGCAGTGGTAGCGGTGCTAGCAGCAGTACTGGCAGTGCCAGTTGTACCAGTTGCCGTCGGGCGATAGACTCCCCGAACGTTTTCTTCGTAGTCCTGGTCGATTTTGAGCTCGTCAGTGAATTCTGGCAAGTTTTCGACTTGTTCCTTAGTCAAGGTGCTGACGTTAACGCGACGCTGCGTGTAGTCGATTTGAGCCAAGCCAATGGGAAGCAATACTTTCTTACCTAGTACCCAAAAGCCGGTGTCAACGACGAGATAGCGGAACTTACCATCACGCTCATCTACTAAAACGTCTTTGACTGAGCCAACCTTGTCATTTTGGGCATAAACATCTAAGGATTTGATGTCATCGCCATTGTTATGATCTTTGTAATCTGGGTAATAGCTTTCAAGTTTTGTGAGAGCCATAGGGTGCTCCTAAGTAATGTTTAAAACGACTTCCATTCACCCACCAGATTAGAAAGATAATAGCTAAGCTGCATCTCCCAGATGGCTGACTTAAAATAAGCTGTTTTTTCTAAGAACTGAGTAAAATTGTTCATCGCAAAAACAAAGCTAAAAGCCAAGATTCAGGTGCACAAAAGGTTAGCCACGCCAAAAGGGCTTTATTTAGAAATAGTGATTAAGATAACTTTTCGACGCAAATTGGTACGTCGTAAGGGTGAGTATTCGTTAAATTCAATAAAACTTAGGCAATCTTAGAAATCTGCGGTCCGTGGCATTTGTTTCAGTTGAATTAACAGTAAATATGTCTGAGTCTTTTTGGTTGTCCACCCTAAAACAAGAGCGAGCGATCGCAGTCATTCGTGCCCCTACCTTTGAGCTGGGTCAACAGATGGCGCGAGCAGTCGCAATGGGAGGGATGCGATTAATCGAAATTACTTGGAATAGCGATCGCGCGCCCGAATTGATTGCGTCGCTACGCTCAGAGTTACCTAACTGTTTAGTTGGCACAGGCACTTTGCTAACTCGGGCGCAGTTACAATCGGCGATCGCAGCAGGAGCACAATTTTTGTTTACCCCTCATGTCGATTTTGGCTTGATTCAGCTCGCTTTGCAGCAAGGCGTGCCCATTGTGCCGGGGGCTTTGTCGCCTACGGAAATTGTCACAGCTTGGCAAGCGGGAGCCAGTAGCGTCAAAGTTTTTCCGGTGCAGGCAGTTGGAGGCGCTACTTATATCCGTAATTTGCAAGGGCCACTCGGTCAGATTCCCCTCATCCCGACGGGCGGCGTCACTGTCGAGAATGCCAAAGACTTTTTGGCCGCTGGAGCGATCGCCGTGGGATTATCGGGTAATTTATTTCCAGCAGCAGCAATTCAAGCAGGGAATTGGCCAGCGATCGCGCAACAAGCAAGAATTCTTTGTCAGCAAGTTGCCAATGTCTCTATTTCATGATTTATGGTGAATATAGAAAATAGCCAATCAGGGTGCATCAGCAACATTACAAACATTCCTCTCGTTGGCTAGGAGGTCAGAACGATGGGTAGCATGACCCGTTCAAAGCGGCAGCGACGTTGGAGCCAGATTTGGTTGAGTACTGCACTGGCATTAGCAGTGTTGGGGCCAGAATCCATCTGGACTACTAGGGTCTCCGCTCAACAAGTCAGTCCACTGGGGCAAAAGATGCAAACATTGCGTCAGTCGGATCGGCGGTGGATTGAAATTGACCTCTCATCCCAGCGCTTGATTGCTTGGGAGGGCCAAACTCCGGTTTACGCCATCATTGTTTCTACAGGTAAGTCCTCAACGCCAACCCGTACAGGTGCGTTTGCCATTCAAACAAAGCATCGCCAAGCCCGGATGCGAGGCAGCGATTACGATATTTCTGATGTGCCCTACACGATGTATTACTCTGGCAACTACGCTATTCATGGCGCTTATTGGCACCACCGCTTCGGCACACCCGTAAGTCATGGCTGTGTCAACGTGGCCGTGAATCATGCCAATTGGCTCTTTGATTGGGCCACGGTGGGTACTCCGGTCGTAGTGCACTCTTGAAGTCTACTGAGTCAACCGAGTTAACTGAGTTGAACGACAGGTTGATCGTCAAGCAAAGTTTGATTCATCAATAAATCTTCGACTGTCATCCGCAGAAAACGCTGGGCATCGACTTGAAACAGAACCTTGATGCGATCGCTGCCTGGATAGCCGGGCGGTGTGAGTTGCGCAATGGTGCGGGCACCCTCCCGGTCATTCAGCGGTTGCACTTGAGTTTGGCCACTAGCTAAGCTGCGAGTCACGAGGCGATCGCCATCAAAGTACACTTCTGTACCGCCAGACTCAGCCCCCATTTCGCCCAAAATTAGTTCGATGCTAGGTTGGCCCTCCACAGAAGCCCCCAGCACCAGTTCTATAGGGTCGGTCATAGGATAGGGTTGGCCTGATTTCACGATGGGATGCCAGTTGTGGCAATTTTGGCGGCGGTCCCAGTAGCGCACTCCATAGCTGTGGTAGAGAAAATCCTTCAGCTCCACGCCTTGATTCAACTGCAACGCGCCTTGAGCGATCGCCTCAAATGGTTTAGAAGAGCGGATTTTGGCAACATCAAAATATTGCTGGACCCAAGTTTGAACTGCGGGAATTTGCGCGGTTCCTCCCACCAGCAACACACCGCTAATATCCTCAATTTCGATGCCCTGCTGTCTAGCTTGGCGCAACACCTGAGTCATACTGTCATCCAGGCGATCGAAGAACTCATGCTCCTGCAAAATCAACTCAAAGCGATCGCGATCGAGGGCTAGTTCGTAGCTTTCAAAAGTTTCGTCGTTAAAGTAAACCTCATTGGCTTGGGATTGGAGCGATAGCTGAATTTTTAGGCGCTCTGCTAACCGAGTGGTGAGAGGGGTAGCCGCTAACCCTTGCGTCGCCGCAAAATAATCGACCAACCAGTGATCAATATCAGCTCCGCCCAGATTCTGTCCTGCTTTAGCTAAAACACGAGCGGTTTTGGGTCGTTGACTGATACTGTCGGCCAAAGATTTCTGACCCCACTGCAAAATGAAGCCCAAAGGCTTGCTGTTAGCCTGTCGGCCTAAATCTAAACGCACCAAGGACAGGTCTAGGGTGCCGCCACCAAAGTCAACCACTAATAGAATTTCTTGATCCGCCAGACCATAACCGAGGGCTGCTGCTGTTGGTTCATCCAGCATCCGGACTTGCTCGATTTGTAGCGACTGGCAGATTTGCCCTAACCAGTTGCGATAGATTTCAAAACTATCGACTGGCACTGTGAACACCAGCGATTCTTTCACTTCTGGATAACTGGTTTTGAGTTCTTCAATGATTTGAGTCAGAAACCAAGTGCCTGCGCGCTCGAAGGTGACTTGCTGACCATCCAGTTCTGGAACGAACCCCTGAATGGTTGCCCCAATCCCCCGCTTGAAATTGCGAAAAAAGCGAGGGTCGCTGCTGAGGTCGAGGCCGCGATCGCGCACAGCTTGTCCCAACACTACCTCTTGCTTCGCGGCATCTTCTACATAGAGCAGGCTAGGAATGAGGGGTGGATTTTGCCCTAGCCGCAGTGATAAGCCTGGTAAGGCAAGGGTTTCTGGCTGTTGCGTAGCGCGATTCCAACGAGCGACAACTGTGTTGCTAGTCCCAAAATCAATTGCAATATCCATTCAGTTTCTGTTTCCCAGGCATGGGAACTCGACAAATCTACTGAAGTTGAACCGACGCAAATTTTATCCTAATTTCTGTTCACCTGGACTCTCCATCAGGGTTGGAGTCTCAAGGAATTTCACCCCATTTGGGATCACGACATATAGCACCATAGTCATCCAGTCGACAAATCGAATGTATATCCTTGGATCTATGGCAAGTACTCAGAACATTTCTTAACATGAAAGTAACAACGGCTCTGAGGTAGTCTAGTCGTCCTCAAGCAGTAGCGCCGATGTTTCACCCAGTTAGTTAGGAAACGGCCTCAATCATGGATAGCGGACGTCCTTCAGACGATTCCTTGAACACTCTCAGGAATGGCATTTGGCTCCTAGGAGTTTCATGTTGGTTATTTGGCATTACTGACAGAAGCATTGCTTCTCTTGCAGATGGCTCCCTCTCTGCTGTTGACCTGACGCAGCTCCTGACGGCTACCTTTTTATTTATCAGTTGGCTCTTCCTCAAGCCAGCTTCTTTCAAGCTACTGCCTTGGGCACCCGTAAACCGAACTTGAGTTGTGCAATTAGGTAGGCTGCCTAGAAAGCTACATAGAGATTAGAGTGCTAATGCCTACAGCGAAGGGTACCGATCGCCAAATCAGCACCCCCATAAACTCTGTTAAAACGTGATTAACTTTTTGCGAGTTAGCTACTGAGCCGCCTTAGCTGGTTCTTGGGTACGAAACTCCGTGATGCGCTGCTGCAACTGCTGATAGCTGCTAATTAACTCCATCTGCGCGATCGCTTGTTGTTCTCCGGAAACCAACCACTTGATTTGAATAGTTTGGTTCTCTGCTTCTGCGTCACCCAAAATTAGACAAGCCAGAGCACCACTGCGATCGGCTCGTTTGAGCTGCTTACCAAAAGCGCTACCACTTAGGTCTAGTTCCACCGCAAATCCAGTCTGACGTAGTTTTTGGGCCAGAACTAGAGCTTGAGCTTCGGCGCGATCGCCCCGTGACACTAAATAGAAATCTAGCGTTGATTGAGGGGCAGCGCTTAGTTGCTGTAGCAGCAACACTAACCTCTCTAGCCCGATCGCCCAACCAACCGCTGGCGTATTAGGACCACCCAACTGCGAAACCAAGCCATCATAGCGACCCCCACCACACACCGTCGCTTGGGCACCTAGATGAGCAGACTGAATTTCAAAGGCTGTGTGGGTGTAGTAGTCCAAGCCCCGCACTAAACAAGGGTTGAGTTGGTAAGCAATGCCTAGGTCAGTTAAGGATTGCTGAACTTGATCAAAGTGCCGTTTGGAATCAGAACCTAAATACTCGAGAATGCTGGGTGCGTTTTGCGCGATCGCCTGCGTTCGCCTATCCTTACTATCTAGAATTCTGAGCGGATTGCGAGTTAAGCGATCTTGCGAATCCTGGTCTAACTCTTCCTTATAGGGAGTGAAGTAGGCGACCAGTGCATCTCGGTACTGCTGACGATCATCTGCATTGCCCACCGAGTTGAGCTGTAGTTGTAAATCACTCAAACCTAGAGTCTTAAGAATGTCTGTAGCGATCGCTATTACCTCCGCATCGGCACGGGGGTCAGCACTTCCTAAAACCTCCACCCCAATTTGGTGAAACTGGCGCTGTCGCCCTGCTTGAGGGCGCTCGTAGCGAAACATGGGTCCGGTGTACCAGAGACGTTGCACCCCGCCTTGCGCGTGCAGACTGTGTTCAATAAATGAGCGAACTGTCCCAGCCGTGCCTTCCGGTCGCAGCGTCGTTGAGCGATCGCCGCGATCCTTGAAGGTGTACATCTCCTTGCCCACCACATCCGTGGCTTCGCCAATGCCTCGCTCAAACAACTCCGTTTGCTCGAAGATGGGGGTGCGAATTTCTTGATAAGCAGCTCGACTGAGAATCGTCCGGGCTACTGATTCTATTTGTTGCCAGTACTTAACTTCATCCGGCAGAATATCACGGGTTCCGCGTAATGCTTGAATCGCGCCCATTCCCAATCAGGTTCCAATTACAAAAAGATCGTTAATCTTGCTGGGCTTTCCAAGCACCATAGCGATCGCTATAGTAGGCCAAAATCTGATCGATCCGTCGTCGCATTCCTTGGCTTAGCTCAGGTTGGTCAGCCTCTAACGGATACTCTAGCCACAAGCCACCCACTTGACTGTAGGTGTAGTCAAAATCTTTGGCTGGTTGTGGTAGCAGTCCCGCTTTCACCCCACTAACTTGATGTAAGTGGGCCACAACTTCGCGATACACAGCCAAAGGTAAAGTGGGATTGTAGAATTCGTAGCGCAACTGTTGGTTGTTAGCAGTTTGCATCATGATCTGAACTTAATCTGAACTTACGCTTAAGAGATCACTTCGTCATTGGCAGAAGGCAAAACGCAACAGTTCACGTCATTCAGGCAGACCTTACCCCACTGCAACGCCCACATTACCAGCGCCACACGGTTCTCTGTAGCAGTCTTAGTCAAAATATTACTGATATGGTTGTCAACTGTGCGCTTGCTAATTGCCAACTTTTCTGCAATCTCCTGGTTAGTCAAGCCAGCAGCCACTAGTTCAATTACTTGCAACTCTCGGTCTGAGAGGACTCCGTGGTTCTGAGACTCGACACCAGACATAAACTATTCCTATCCGTGTATATTTACTTATCCCTCACTTTAATTCTAGAGGCAATTTTGGCAAACACCCCAGGTTCAGAGGGTTTCATCGCTAGATTTTGAGCGGATGGCCCGAAATCTATAAATCGGGTGTAAGCAAAGAGCAAGGCCGAAAATAGTAAACAATCATAAAGTTTCCTCAAAGTTTTACAGCGATCGCCTGAAGAAGCTTGAATTTCTAGTAAAGAAAATACAGTTGTATCCATCGATACATTGGTGTTTTCCGACGTTCTTTTACTCTAGATGAGGTAATTCGGAATAGGAACTCAGCAAGTTCCTGTTTTGGTTGCTTGCGTAGTGATTAAATCGTTGAAAAACTGAGACTACTAGCTCAAAACGTATGTGTGTTCTGAGCTGTCTTGACAGTATTTACTCGAGATTTATTCGAGCCGATTTGCCTGAAGCGCAGTCAAAGTCTTAGGAAGTAGACCCTAGGCTTACAGTTTCGCTGAATTTCAAAAAATCTTTAAATCCTCTGCCAAACGCCACATTCTCGATTGAGGAGTACCGTCGCTATGCTGCAACCACTGGTCGTCATTGAGCAACAGAGTTCGTCATACTTCAAATTTTGGCACCAGAACGTCATGCATGATGGCATGCGTTACCAAAGCGAATTGTTTCGTCACTTTCGAACTTTCAGTCTCCAGCGGCGTAACCATGCCTACAGCTTAGGCTGTGCCCTCGCTCAACAAGGTATCCAAACGGTCATTACTTGCGTTAGCGATCGCAATACGGCCCTCACAGATCAGCGCTACGTCCTCTGGATTAGCTTGCGTTCACCTTGGGCCGAAAGTGAACCATCTTTAGCAGAGTCCTTAACGCCTAGCCTAGTTGGAACCGTTGCTTAAACTACGGTTTTTCAGTAAATGCCCTTGTCCCGCTCGGTCGAATTTTCACTAATCTCTTGGTGCGCTAGATTGCTATCTCTATTGGTAGTAGCTGGCTTGTTTGTGGCAGTTTGGAGTAGCCCGGCGATCGCTTGGGCGCAATCGTTGCCCACGACTCCAATCAGTGTAGAACTCTCTCCAGAACAACCTGCTTCCAGCCATAGCAACCTAGACTCTAACGATATTCCGTCTGAGAAGGTAAACCAATTCGTTCATGCCTTTTTACAAGTGCTGGACCTGATTGAACGGCGAGAAGGGGAACTCCAGGGAGCTGAAACCGAATCAGAATCGCTGCGAGTTCAACGAGAAATTGAAACCGAAGCTCTAGCAATTATTGCGGCGGCGGGATTAACTAAAACTGAATATCTGCAATTATTGGGTTTGGCTAATACAGATTCAGAATTTGGGGAGCGAGTAGCAGCTCAGCTTCAGGAAGCCAATGAGTAATGCCTAGAAGTCAGAAAGTTGGCATTCAACCCTATGATGGTAGGCATCTAGGGTAACTTCTGAGCCTACAAGTTCCTGAGTTAAGTCCTGAATCTGGGGTCTGCTGTCTGTATAAGACCCTAACTTAGCGAAATTGCGGTTTTAATTGCTAAAAAACGGCAATGTAACTAAGAGACGTCACCCTAGGGCGGCATTTGATCTGGTTGGGAAAAGTTGAGAAGGAGTGTTGGTGTGGTTCACCCGCGGGTTCTCTGTCTTGGCGAAGTTTTGTTTGACTGTTTGGCGAATCAACCAGGGCGATCGCTAGAGCAGGTAGAGTCTTGGACTCCCTATCCTGGTGGGGCTCCAGCAAACGTCGCTTGTGCACTGGTCAAGCTCGGCACAAGTGCTGGGTTCGTTGGCTGTGTGGGTCAAGATGAGCCAGGAGCAAATTTAGTCCAACTGTTGCAAACTGTGGGCGTAGATACCAAAGGGGTGCAGCGTCATCCCACGGCTCCTACGCGCCAAGTTTATGTGTTGCGCTCAGAGACAGGCGATCGCATTTTTTCTGGGTTTGGTGATTTAGATACCGCAGAATTTGCCGATACTCACCTACAAGCTGACCAACTACCAGTGGACTTGTTTGAGTCAGCCGACTTCTTGGTGTTAGGTACCTTGGAGCTAGCCTACCCAGAGAGCCGAGCTGCTACAGAACGGGCTTTGCAGCTAGCAGAGCAGCATTACGTTAAGACATTAGTGGATGTAAACTGGCGACCCATGTTCTGGCCTGATCCAGAAATTGCACCTGCCATCATTCAAGATTTACTCAAGCGAGTTGACTTTCTCAAGCTCGCGGATGAGGAGGCAGAGTGGTTATTCGGTACCGCTGATCCCGGCGCGATCGCCCATCGTCTAGGCAATACCGAGAGTGTACTGGTGACGGCTGGAGCCAAAGGCTGCGCTTACTACTTGGGCGGGCATGAAGGTCACTTAAATGCCTTTGACGTGGAATCAGAAGACACCACAGGCGCAGGTGATAGCTTTGTTGCGGGTTTTCTGCACCAAGTCGCTCAAAATGGGTTGCAAAGCCTCAGCGATCCCGAAACAGCTAAAAAAGTCGTGACCTACGCCAGTGCAGTCGGCGCTTTAACCACCACACGACCAGGAGCGATCGCGGCTCAACCCACACCAGCGGAAGTTGAGGCTTTTCTCTACCTCAATCAACAACTATCTGGCTAATGGCTACCGAAATCGAGCGTAAATTTCTCGTTAAACCAGAGGAGTGGCAGCAATTTCAGCAGCGCTCTGATCCCACGTTGCTCAGCAGCACCCGCTATCGACAGGGTTACATTTCTTCTAGCGTCAGTAAGACTGTGCGAATTCGAGTTGCGGGCGATCGCGGGTTCATCACGATCAAAGGCCCCACAGTCGGCTATTCTCGCTCGGAGTTTGAGTACAGCATTCCGCTAGCCGATGCGGAAGCGATGCTCGATCAGCTTTGTGAGCCACCTCTAATCGAAAAAACTCGCCATAGAGTTGCTTGGGACAACTTGGTTTGGGAAGTGGATGAGTTTGCGGGAGAAAATCAAGGGTTAATGGTGGCGGAAGTCGAACTGAGCGATACGAACCAAGCTATTACCTTGCCCGATTGGGTTGGAGAAGAAGTCTCCGACGATCCCCGTTACTTCAACGCCAGTTTAGCGAAGCATCCTTACAGCCGTTGGTAAGAGTGAGGATGGGATTCACAGATGCTACTTGGCTGAAGCTTGAAACCTCTACGGAACTTCGCTTAGATCACAGAGCATGTAGCTTCGGGAGTACATAGCGCAATTCGCATTTAGCTGCTGAGCTGCTTGGCGGTAGACGACAAGCGATCCCATTTGGTCTACCCAAGTCCAACCTCGTTGCTCTAGATGGGTCTTTAAAGCAGAGAAGGAGCGAACCAACAAGCGTTTTGGGTTGGACTTTACCGCCGTAATATCAGCATGAGTTAGCTCCATCTGCAAAGCAGATCTTAAAATGTCTGGTGTGTCGTCTTCCTGGCTTAAAGCTGTTCCGAAATACAAAAAGAAAAGTAACGCCCCACCGCCACAAAACAGCGTTAGGAAACTGGTAAATAAGAGTAATTGAGAATTTTGCAGTCTCATGATTGTCTCTGCCTATATCTGCGATCGCCCTATTATTCCGCGCTAGGCAGGCAGGTGCTCCAAGGATTCTATTAAACAAAGGAGTCGGCTCAACTCAGATTGATGGTTGAGTTGGCTTTCCAAACGGCTCTGGTTTAGGGACAATCAGAGCGATAGAACATGTGACGGTTACCAAAACTATGGATTTATTGGCTCAGCTGTCGGGTCAGCTCCTCAGTCAGCAGTTGGCTCAACTCATTGTGAACGGCATTGCAGTCGGCTCCATTATTGCTCTGGCAGCTGTCGGTCTCACACTCACCTATGGCATTTTGCGCTTAGCGAACTTTGCCCACGGTGATTTCCTCACGCTAGGAGCTTACCTGACGCTCTTAGCCAACGGTTTTGGTATAAATATTTGGCTGGCTGTAATCCTGGGTGTGGTCGGGACTATTTTGGCAGTGTTGCTTACCGAAAAACTGCTGTGGTCGCCCATGCGCGATCGCCGAGCTTCCTCCACCACCCTCATCATCATTTCCATCGGTCTAGCTCTGTTTCTTCGCAACGGCATTATTTTGTTCTGGGGCGGGGGGAATCAAAACTATGACTTGCCCGTCGCTTCTGCCGTTAGCCTGTTTGGGATTCGAATTGCTTACTATCGCCTGATTGTTGTCGGCCTAGCGATTCTAGTGATTTTGGGCCTGCATTACCTCTTACAAAACACCAAGATTGGTAAAGCGATGCGGGCTGTGGCGGATGACATCGATTTAGCGCGGGTGTCAGGGATCAACGTAGATCAAGTTGTAATCTGGACTTGGGTGATCGCTGGCAGCCTTACGGCGCTGGGTGGTGGTATGTATGGCCTGATTACCGCAGTACGTCCCAACATGGGCTGGTTTCTCATTTTGCCTATGTTTGCGGCAGTCATTTTAGGCGGAATTGGCAATCCCTACGGCGCGATCGCGGGCGCTTTAATTATCGGAGTGGCGCAGGAAGTCAGCACCTACTGGTTACCCACTGAATACAAGCTGGGAGTAGCTTTATTGATCATGGTGCTAGTGCTACTCGTACGGCCACAAGGCTTATTTAAAGGCACGATTTGAGTAACACTAGCGCTTAACCAAGCAGACCAAAGCAGAAGTCTCAGGTCACTATGGGTTGATGGCATGGAAGTAAATAGCTGCAACCAGGAAATTGCCAGCTAAGAGAATCAAGCTAACAATGGTGCGGTAGGGATAAGGGGGCTTAGACTCATCCACAACTGCTTTGGTTTTAACCGATGATTTCACTGCTTGAGCGCTCATAAACAAGCTCCTTGTGTAACTCTACTAAACAGAAATACCAAAGAGGCTAGGTCGAGCACACGCGCCAGTAGGCAGATTTTATTTTGCTTTGGCGAAGATTTTCTCAATCCCACGGAAGAGCCCGCTGCTACCTCACCAACTGGCTAAACCGCCTCCCCAGCGTGGTAGGAACTACGCACCAAGGGACCAGAACGCACATGAGAAAAACCCATTGCACGAGCGATCGCGCCTAGGTGCTCAAATTCTGCGGGTGTCCAATATTTTTGGACAGGCAAGTGTTCTAAGGATGGGCGCATGTATTGACCCAGAGTGAGGCGATCGCAATCTACAGTTCGCAAATCTTGCATAGCCTCTATTACCTCTGATTCGGTTTCCCCATGCCCTAGCATTAGGCCAGATTTGGTAGGAATCTGGGGGTTGAGCTGTTTCACGACTTGCAGCACTTGCAGCGATCGCTCATACTTGGCACCGCGTCGCACTGGACCTTGTAAACGCTTCACCGTCTCAATGTTATGATTGAAGCAAGCAGGCTGAGCCGCTACCACGGTCGCAATCCGCTGCCGCTGCATCTCTGCCACCTCTAGGTCAGTCGCTCGCCCACCCCAAAAATCAGGTGTCAGCACTTCAATTTGTGTGTTGGGATTAGTTTTGCGAATCGCCGCCATTGTCGTTGCAAACCAACCCGCTCCTTGATCCGCCAAGTCATCTCGCGCAACTGAAGTCAGTACCACATACTCCAGCCCCAGCAGATTAACTGATTCAGCGATTTTCTCTGGTTCTTGAGGGTCAAGTGGCATGGGAGCATGACCTTTATCCACCTGGCAAAAGCCACAGGCACGAGTACAGATAGGCCCCATCAGCAGGAAGGTTGCTGTCTTTTGGGCGTAACACTCTCCTCGATTCGGGCATCGCCCCTCTTCGCAAATCGTATGAATTTGCCGCTGCTTAATAATCTTCTGAACCGTAGAAATCTCACTCGCCTTACCCACAGGTCGCCGGAGCCATTCCGGCATGCTGATAATTTCAGAACGACGAGCAGCAGTAGATGCGTTCGTCAAACTTGGCTGCAGAGTTGGCTCTATTTCGGAAGGCATAAAACGTTAGATGGCTCAAGCCAGCAGTCGGGTAATTAAAGGGTCTAATCACAAATTCTAGAACTTGTTGTCGAAACTGCAATTTTGACCTTTCCCGTCACTGATAATAGCGGCACGAGCCAAAACGCAATCTACCAAAATCTAATGGTAGTGCGATCGCTTTGAGATCAATTCTGAGGAATTTTGGGCATATTAGAATGCCTATCCTATGCCAACACCGCCAAACAGGAGTCTCACTCAACTGAAATTAGAGTAATTTCACTTGCAGAAGCTACGCTGGTTTATGGTGTCATAGAATTACCACTATGCCTATACTTAACATCACTTGAGTGATGTATACCAATTTTCTCTACTACACTGTGCATTGATTAATTCTTCACCTGAGGTTATCCTCCAACAGGATCAAACAGCAGGACGGTCGAGAAATAATAATCTAAATCTTCACTAAACCTTGAATCACCCCCTAAGGAGTCAGTTGTGGCAAGTCACAAGATCCTAGTTATTGATGACAGCAGAGTCATTCGGATGCGAGTGCGAGACATGTTACCCAAAGGTAACTTTGAAGTTCTCGAAGCCAAAGATGGGGTTGAAGGTCTCAACTTAATCCGGCAAGAACGGCCAAACCTGATCATGCTAGATTTCCTGCTGCCTCGAATGAGCGGCTGGGAGGTCTTTCAACAGATTCAGAACCAATCAGACTTACAGAGCATTCCCCTAGTAGTGATGTCAGGGCGTCGGGAAGAAGTAACCGAGAAAATCCCTGAGCCCTTTGAGTTTTTCGAATTTATTGAAAAGCCTTTCGAGCAGAAAGAGCTCATTGAAGCGATTAAAGCCTCGATGGCTAAAGCGAAACTACCACGGGTACAAGCCGCCGCAACCGTAGCCACACCCGCAGCAACCACGGCAACCGCAGCACCTGCCGAGTCGGGGGCCTCGGCCGCGGAGATTCAAGCGCTGAATGAGAAGGTTGCCAAGATGCAGGCAGAAATTGATGGGTTGAAGAAACAACTAACGCAGATTGTCACTTTCATCAAGCAAAAGCTCAAGTAGTCTATGGCAGGCAGGCGAGGGGCGATCGCCTACCGTTTTATTGCCATAAACCTAACTTCTAGTCCAACTCCCGTCGGCCTTCTAGTGCCCTTGCCAATGTCACCTCATCGGCATACTCCAAATCGCCCCCCATCGGCAAGCCAAAGGCAATTCGAGTCACTTTTGTAAACGGCTTTAATAGCTGGCCGACATACAGGGTGGTAGTTTCACCTTCAATACTAGGGCTAATGGCTAGAATGACCTCTTGAACTCTCTCTTGGCTGACTCGCCGGACCAATTGATGGATATAGAGTTGGTCGGGACCGATTCCATCCATTGGTGAAATTAAACCTCCTAACACGTGATATTTACCGCGATATTCTCGTGTTTTTTCAATTGCAATGACATCTCGTGAATCGGCAACAACGCAAAGTGTGGTGCGATCGCGATTCGCGGTGCGACAAATTTCACAAACAGGTTCAGCCGACAGGTGAAAACAGACAGAACACAGGCCAATTTGTTGCTTGGCTTCCATCAAAGCTTGAGCCAGCGCTTGAACCTCGGTTTCTGGACGTTTGAGAATATGTAAAGCGAGCCGTTGCGCGGTTTTAGGCCCCACACCTGGTAAGCGCTGTAATTGCTCAATTAAGCGAGCTAAGGGACGTGCGTAAACCGTGGGACTGCCTCCTAAATTCATCCAAGCTCAAATCATAACGGTTGAAGTTGCTCGACTCACAAAAATTCTGGCGATCGCTTGTGAGTGAAGCTTAGGGCGCAAAAGGCACTCACCCCGTCTAAGCCCCCTCTCGCACGTCACCTACTTCTATTTCTAGACTAATGAAAAAAGCGCCCTCTGTGTGGAGAGCGCTTTTTTAACGATTAAGGGAGTTTTGGCTCAAGGGGCAAGTCTCACCCTGCCAGTTGAGTTCGGATCAACCGTGGATTGCAGGTGCGCCTAGTGCTACAGGAGCAGCTTCGCCCGCAGCCAGGTCAAGGGGGAAGTTGTGAGCGTTGCGCTCGTGCATCACTTCCATTCCCAGGTTCGCGCGGTTCAGTACGTCGGCCCAGGTGCCAATCACTTGACCCTGGGAGTCAATGATCGACTGGTTGAAGTTGAACCCGTTCAGGTTGAACGCCATCGTGCTGATGCCCAAGGACGTGAACCAGATGCCAATCACAGGCCATGCACCCAAGAAGAAGTG